>JADJZB010000010.1 GCA_016719485.1 Holophagales bacterium | reverse complement strand
GACGGGAAACCGGACCGCCGGTTTCCCCTACCTCCTCCGTCGCGCCACCGCACGCCTCGATGATCTCGTAGGGGGGTCGGCAGGACGAGCGTCAGGAGCGTCGAGGTGGTGATCCCGCCGATGACGACCGTCGCGAGCGGCCCTGGACCTCGGCGCCCGCGCCGTGCGAGAGCGCCATCGGGAGGAAGCCGAGCGCGGCCACGAGGGCCGTCATCATGACCGGCTTGAGCCGCGTCGCGGCGCCCGTCAGGACCGAAGGCCGCAGCTCCAGGTGGCCCCTCCTCGCGCAGGCGGTTCATCGACGTGATCATCACGACGCCGTTCAGGACCGCGACGCCGAAGAGGGCGATGAAGCCCGACCGACGCCGAGAGGTTCAGGTTCAGGCCGCGCAGCCAGAGCGCCGCGACGCCGCCGACCAGGGCGAACGGGACGTTGAGGATGACGAGCGCCGCCTGCCGCGCCAGCCGGAAGGTGAGGAAGAGCAGCAGGAAGATGATCGCGAGCGAGGCCGGGATGACGATCATCAGCCGCTTCGTGGCGCGCGCCTGGTTCTCGAACTGCCCGCCCCACTCGGCGTGGTACCCGGAGGGCATCGTGACCTTCGCGCGAACCAGCTTCTGACCCTCGGCCACGTAGCTGCCGATGTCGCGGCCGCGGACGTTCGTCTGGACGACGAGCCGGCGCTGCCCCGACTCGTGGCTGATCGCCTCGGGGCCCTGGGGCGTCGCGATGCGCGCCACGTTGCCGAGCGGCACCTTCTCGCCGCCGGGAGCGGTCAGCAGGATCGACGCGATCGCCTCCGGGCTCCGGCGCAGCTCGTCCGGGAAGCGCACGACGACGGCGAAGCGCCGCGGGCCGTCGAGGATCTCGGTGGCGGTGGCCCCGCCGATGGCCGTCTCGACGAGGTCCGCACGTCGGCGACGTTGAGGCCGTAGCGGGCCATCCGCGCGCGGTCGAGGTCGATCTGCACCTGCGCGGCCCCGGGAGAGCACCTCGACCTGCAGGTCCGCGGCGCCGCGGACCGTCTCGAGGACGCGCCGGATCTCCTCGCCGAGCTTCTCGAGAGTCGGGTTGTCGGGCCCGAAGACCTTCACGGCCACGTCGGCCTTAACGCCCGACACGACCTCGTCGAGGCGCATCGCCATCGGCTGCGTGAAGTTGATCGTCACCCCGGGCAGGTCGGCGAGCGCGACGGCCATCGCGTCGATCAGCTCTCCTTCGTCCACCGGCTCTTCCACTCGTCGCGCGGGTGGAGGTTGACGTAGACGTCCCCCTGGTAGATCCCCATCGCCTCGGTGGCGACGTCGGGCCGGCCGATCTTCGTGACGACCTGCTTCACCTCGGGGAAGGTCGCGACGATCCGCTCCAGCTTCGTCGAGATCTCCACCGACTCCGGCAGCGAAACGGACGGGAGCTTGCGCGACTCGATCAGGATCGCCCCCTCGTCGAGGCGCGGCATGAACTCGCTCCCGAGGAACGGGATCGAGGCGAGCGCCACGACGACGACCGCGAGCGCGACGCCGAGCGTCCGCGCCGGTGGTCCATCGCGTCGGCGAGGTGGACGCCGTAGTAGCGGCGCAGGCGCTGGAACCACCCCTCGTCGTGCTCGTGCATCGTCTCCTTCAGGACGAGCGCCGAGGCGACGGGAACGGCGGTGAACGAGAGGAGGAGCGAGCCGAGGATCGCCGAGCAGACGGTGATCGCCATCGGCTTGAACATCTTCCCCTCGAGCCCCTCGAGCGTGAAGATCGGCAGGTAGACCGCGATGATGATCAGGACGCCGAAGAGGATCGGCCTCGCCACCTCGACGGCGGCGGCCCCGATGAACGTCTCGTGCTTCTTGGCGGGTCCTCGCCCGGCGCGGCTCGGCCCCCTTCTCGGTCTTGCGCCGGATGAAGTTCTCGATCATGACGACGGCGCCGTCGACGATGAGGCCGAAGTCGATCGCGCCGAGCGACATCAGGTTCGCCGAGACGCCGAAGATCTTCATCCCGAGGAAGCCGACGAGCATCGAGAGCGGGATCACGGCCGCCACGACGAGCGCGGCGCGGAGGTCCTTCAGGAAGATGAAGAGGACGAGGACGACGAGGAGCGACCCCTCGAGGAGGTTCTTGCGCACCGTGTGGGACGTCCGGTCGATGACCTCGCTCTGGTCGTAGAACGGGACGATCGAGAGCCCCTTCGGCAGGCTCTCGGCGATCTCCTTCACCTTCGCCTTCACCCGCTCGGCAATCCTCTTGCCGTTCTCCCCCTGGAGCATGATGACCATTCCCGCGACGCTCTCGCCCTTGCCGTCGCGGGTCACGGCGCCGCTCCTCGGCATCTCGCCGACGCCCACGTCGGCCACGTCGGAGACGAAGACCGGGACGCTGTCGACCGTGGCCACGACGATCCGCTTCAGGTCCTCGATCCCGGTGGCGAGGCCCAGCCCGCGGACGGTGAAGCGTTCCGAGCGGTGCTCGATGAAGCCGCCGGAAAAGGTCGCGTTGTTCTCGGAGAGGGCCGTCACGACCTGCCGGAGCGGGAGGCCGAAGCGGTCCAGCTTGCGCGGGTCGACGAGGACGTGGAACTCCTTCGTCTGGCCGCCCCACGAGTTGATCTCCGAGACGCCGCGCACGGCGCGCAGGCGCGTGCGGACGTCCCAGTCCTGCAGCGCCTTCTTCGTCATCGGGTCGGCGACGTCTCCCTCGATGAGGTACTGGTAGATCTCGCCGAAGGCGGTCGCCACCGGGCCCAGCGCCGGCTCGGTCCCCTCGGGGAGGCGCGCGCGGGCGTCGTTCACCCGCTCGGCCACGAGCTGCCGCGCGAAGTAGACCGGCACGTCGTCGTCGAAGACGATCGTCACGATGGAGAGGCCGAACTTCGAGAGCGAGCGGACCTCCTGCGAGCGCGGCACGCCCATCAGCGCCGTCTCGATCGGGTAGGTCACCTGCTGCTCGACCTCGGTCGCCGAGAGGCCGGGCGCCTCGGTGACGACGACGGCCTGGTTGTTCGTCAGGTCGGGGAACGCCTCGACGGGGAGCTCGTTCCAGGCCCAGAGGCCCGAGAGGACGAGGAACCCGACCATCGCGTGGACGGCCATCCGCCGGCGGTACGCGCCGGCCACGAACCGCTCGATCCCCTTCGGGCGCGGGCCGGTCTCCGCCTCGGCGCGGTGCCGGTGGCCCCGTTCGCTGCCGCTCACCTCACTCCTCCGCCGGGGCGGACGCCGAAAGGAGCTGAGACTTCAGGAGAAAGCTCCCCTGGGTCGCCACCTTCTCCCCGGCCGCGACGCCGGAGCGGATCTCGACGAGGCCCTCGCTCGACGCGCCGAGGGCGACCTCGCGCTTCTCGAAGCGCCCCTTCGCTCCCGCCACGAAGACGTACGGCTTGCCGTCCATCTCCTGGATCGCCGCCTCGGGAACGACGACCATCGGGCGCGGCGCCGACTCGCCGAGGGCGACGCGGGCGTACATCTCGGGCTTGAGGAGCCCGCCCGGGTTCGGCACCTGGCAGCGCACCGTCACGCGGCGCGTCTTCGGGTTCACCGCGTCGCCGACGAACGTCACCTGCGCGTCGAACGCCCGGTCGGGCCACGCGGCCACGTGGACCTTCGCCGGCCGTCCGGCGGCGACGAGCGGAATCCGCGTCTCGTCCACCTCGGCCATGGCCCAGAGCCCGGTCAGGTCGCTCACGACGAAGAGGAGCGTCCCGGGCGTGACGGTGGTCCCGGCGGTCACGTTCTTCTCGAGGACGACGCCGGCGAGCGGCGCCCGGACAGGGACCGATTCCCCGGTCTCGCCCGTCGGGTCTTCCTTGTTCGTCACGCCGAGGTGCTCGAGCGCCTCCTCGGCGCGCCGCACCTCCGTCCTCGTCTGGTCCAGCTCCTCCCGGGCGGCCACCTGGTCGGTCTCGGCGCGCTGCCGCTCCTGGAGCGAGAGCGCCTTCTGCTCGTGCAGGCGCCCGGCCCGTTCCGCCGCCTGCGTCGCCCACGCCAGCTCCGTCTCGCGGCGGCGGCGCTCGGAGACAGCCTTGCGGTAGTCGGCCCAGGCGTCGTGGACGACCCGGCTGTTGAGCTCCGCGAGGACGGCGCCGCGCCCGACGCGGGAGCCCACCTCGGACAGGATCCGGACGACGTCGCCCTCCACGAGCGACCCGATCCGCGCCGTCCGCGTCTCGTCGAGGGCGAGGACGGCAGGCGCGTCGAACGTCGCCGCCCGGGTCACGCCCTTCGCCTCGACCACCTCGATCCCCGCCAGCGAGACCGACTTCTCGCCGAGCGTCACGGCGTCGGTCGGCGCCGTCGCGGGGACGGACTCGTCCACCGGCTTCGCCGTGAAGATCCTCACCACGACGACGGCGGGCACGAGCAGGAGGCCCACGGCCAGGAGGACCCGGGGGAGCCGGCGCGGCATGTGCCGCTGGTGGCGCTTCCAGAAGCTTTCGGGTTCCGGGGTACCGGGTGGGCGCTTCGGGACTGCTCAAGGGAGAACCTCCTGTCCGAGGGCGAAGCGGGCGGCGAGAGTTGCGAGGCGGGCGTCGACGGCCAGGTCGAGCGTCTCCCGCACGGCCTCGGCGGTGACACGCTCGGCGTCGACGAGGGGAAGGACCTCCGAGACCCCCTCGCGGAACGAGGCGCGGGCGGCGCCGCGGGCGCCGAGGGCGGCGCCGAGGAGGCCCGAGGTCGCGGCTTCGGCCCGGGTGGAGAGCGTGCGCGCGGCCGGCCGCCTCCCGGCCGAGTACCTCGGCCTCCCCCTCGGGCAGGGCCGGGACCCGGGGCATCGCGAGCCGCGCCGGGTCGACCGGCACCTCCTCGCCGAGGAGGGCGGCCAGCCGCGCCGCGGCGTCGTCGAGCTCGAGCGTCGCGCGGGCCAGGAGCGCCTCGGAGCGGGCGTGCTCGGCCCTCAGCTTCAGGAGGTCGCCCTCGGCCGACCACCCCTCGGCGACCCGTTTCTCCACGGTCGCGATCATCGTTCCGAGGACGTCGCGGCTCTCGGTCAGGGCGGCGACGAGGTCCCGGCCGCGCACCGATCCCAGGTAGAGGCGCGCCGCCTCGAGGACGACCGTCTCGACCTCGCCGCGCGACGTGGCCCGCGCGGCCCGCGACAGCGCGGCGGCCTCGTCCCGGCGCGACGACCACGTCCCGAAGACGGGCAGCGGCTGCGACAGCTCGGCGACGACGTCGAGGTCGGCCTGCGCGTCGAACGGGTGGGCGTCGGTGCCTCGGCGCCAGTTCTCCACGCGCACCGTCGCCTCCGGGTTCGGCAGCCGGCGGGCCTTCGTGGCGCTCGCGTCCGAGGCGTCCCGCCGCGCGGCGGAGGCGGCGGCGAGCGGGGCGCGTTCGGCGGCGGCCCGGAGGACGTCCTCGAAGGGAAGGGGGCGGGAGGGACGGCGGCGAGCTCTGCACCCCCTGACGGGGGAGGAGACAGCCGCCGCGAGGAGGAGGGGAGAGAGCGAGCCGGCTCATCGATCGGCAAGCGTAGCGCGAAACCTCGAATGGATATCGAACGAGCGCTTTCCCGGGCGGGCGGCGCGGACACGGGGCGCGGGAGAAGATAGGATCACCTCAAAACCGGGGACGGTCCTTCCGTTCCGAACCCCAGGAGGTTCCTCATGAACCGCTCCGTCGACTACCGGAAGCGTGGCCAGGCCGTCTGGCTCGACAGCATCTCGGCCCGCATGATCGCCACGGGAGAGCTCGCCGGACGGATCGAGGCGGGTGCCATCTACGGCGTCACGTCGAACCCGACGATCTTCGCCCAGGCCATCGGCAAGGGCGACGGCGACTACGAGAGCCGGATCGAGCACCTCGCCGACGAGGGCAAGGATGCCTTCGAGGTCTACGACGACCTCACGCGCGGCGACATCGCCGCGGGGGCCGACCTCTTCGCCGCCCAGCACGCCGCCAACGCCGAGGACGGCTGGATCTCCCTCGAGGTCCTCCCGAGCCTCGCCCTCGACATCGAAGGGACGATCGCCGAGGCCCGGCGGCTCCACGACCTCCTCGGAAAGCCGAACGTCTTCATCAAGGTCCCCGCGACGCCGGCCGGCTGCGTCGCCATCCGCGAGCTCATCGGAACGGGCGTCTCGGTCAACGTGACGCTCATGTTCAACCGCAAGCACTACCGCGACGTGGCGCACGCGTACCAGGACGGCGTCGCCGCCTTCGTCGCCGCCGGCGGCGACCCTTCGAAGGTCGCCTCCGTCGCGTCGTTCTTCATCTCGCGGGTCGACACGCTCGTCGACAAGCTCCTGGCCGAGAAGGCGGGCACGGCTCCCGCGCCGCTTCGCGCCCGGCTCGAGGCCCTGCGCGGCAAGGCCGCCCTCGCGAACGCCAAGGTCGTCTACCAGGACTACCTCGCCGCCTTCGGAACCGGCGCGTGGAAGGCGCTCGCGGCGAAGGGGGGCCCGCGTGCAGCGCCCGCTCTGGGCCTCCACCGGGACGAAGAACCCCGCCTACTCCGATCTCCTCTACGTCGAGAACCTCGTCGGCCCCGACACCGTGAACACCCTGCCGGAAAAGACCCTCGAGGCCCTCCTCGACCACGGCCGCGACCTGGGAGACACCGTCCTCGAAGGGGTCGACGAGGCGCACCGGACGCTCGACGGGCTCAAGGAGCTCGGCTTCGACGTCGAGCCCTCGGCGAGAAGCTCCAGGGCGAGGGGATCGTCTCCTTCGAGAGGTCCTACGACGAGCTCCTCGGCGTCGTCGAGGAGCGGCGCCGCGCCGCCCTCCTCGAGTCGGCCCGCACGGTCAAGATCCGGACGTAGTGCGCCGGCCCGTTCGACCGAGCGCATGAGCTCCACCTCTCCTCCCGCGGCGACGATCGTCATCTTCGGGGGGTCGGGCGACCTCGCGCGCCGCAAGCTCGTCCCGGCCCTCTTCGAGCTCCACTGCCAGGGGCAGCTCGCCCCGGAGACGGCGATCGTCGGCTTCGCCCGCTCGGTCGACTCCGACGACGCCTGGCGCGACGACCTGCGCGCCGCCCTCGCCGAGTTCGGCCGGACGGCCCACGGGGACGAAGAGTGGGGGAGATTCGCCGCGCGCCTCTTCCACTTCAAGGGCGACCTGAAGCAGACGCAGAGCTTCGTCGACCTGAAGGCCCGCCTCGAGGCGCTCGAGGGGGAGCGGGGTCTCCCGGGAAACCGGCTCTACTACCTCGCCATCCCGCCCTCGGGCATCGGCGACGCCGCCGCGCGACTCGGCGAGGCGGGGCTCGTCCACGCGGTGGAGCCCTCCGGCCCCTGGTCGCGTCTCGTCGTCGAGAAGCCGTTCGGGCACGACCTCGCTTCCGCCCGCGCCCTCAACGAGAAGGTCCGCCACGCGTTCCGCGAGAGCCAGATCTTTCGCATCGACCACTACCTCGGCAAGGAGACGACCCAGAACCTCCTCGTCTTCCGCCTCGGCAACGGCATCTTCGAGCCGCTCTGGAACCGGCGCTACGTCGACCACGTCCAGATCACCGTCGCCGAGACGCTCGGCGTCGAGGGGCGCGGGAAGTTCTACGAGGAGTCGGGGATCTTCCGCGACATCGTCGAGAACCACATGCTCCAGCTCCTCTGCCTCGTGGCGATGGAGCCGCCCGTCGCGTTCGAGGCGAACGTCGTCCGCGACGAGAAGGTCAAGGTCCTCCGCTCGGTGCGGCCGCAGACGCCCGAGGAGATCCTGCGCGACACGGTGCGCGGCCAGTACGCCCCGGGGTCGATCGACGGTCAGCCCGTCCCCGGCTACCGCCAGGAGCCCCACGTCGCCGCCGCCTCCGGCCGCGAGACGTACGCCGCGTGGAAGCTCCAGATCGAGAACTGGCGCTGGGCCGGCGTGCCGTTCTACCTCCGCGCGGGCAAGCGCCTGCCCAAGCGTGTCACCGAGATCGCCATCACCTTCAAGACGCCGCCCATCGCCCTCTTCCGCAGGGCGGGTGTCCTCGGAAACGAGCCGAACGTCCTCGTCCTGCGGATCCAGCCCGACGAGGGGATCGCCCTGCGCATCGGCGCCAAGCAGCCCGGCCCGACGATGCGCGTCGAGACGGTGAAGATGGACTTCAAGTACTCCGAGCACTTCGGCGAGAAGACCCCCGACGCCTACGAGCGGCTCCTCCTCGATGCGCTGAACGGCGACCCCACCCTCTTCGCGCGGCGCGACGAGGTGGAGGCGGCGTGGGAGCTCGTCACGGCCGTCCTCGACGTCTGGCGCGAGAACCCCCCGCGCGACCTCCCGAACTACGAGGCCGGGACCTGGGGGCCCGAGGCGGCCATGGAGCTCCTCGCCCGCGACGGCCGCCGCTGGCGGCGGCCCTAGTCCCCGACCGGAGCCATGCCGAGAACGCAGGTCACGGTGTTCCCGTCCTCGGCCGCCCTCGCGGAGGGGGTCGCCGAGCTCTTCGCGCTGCGCGCCGCCGAAGCAGTGGAGGAACGCGGGCGCTTCCGCGTCGCCCTCGCCGGCGGCACCACGCCCCTCGCCGCCTACCGCCGCCTCGCGGACTCCCCGTGGGCCGACCTCGTCCCGTGGGGCTCGGTCGAGGTCTTCTTCGGCGACGAGCGCTGCGTCGGCGAGTGCGACGGCGACCGCAACGATGCCGCCGCCCGCGAGGCGCTCCTCTTCCACGTCCCGATCCCGCCCGAGAACGTCCACCCCGTTGCGTCGCTCGCGCCCGACGGGGCCGAGCGGTACGAGGCGCTCCTGCGCGAGCGCCTCTCGGCCCCCGCGCCCGCGGTCCCGGTCCTCGACCTCGTTCTCCTCGGCCTCGGCGAGGACGGCCACACCGCTTCCCTCTTCCCCGGCCACCCGGCGGCCGCCGAGACGGTGCGGCTCGTCGTGAGGGTGGACGGCGCGCCGAAGCCGCCCCCCTCGCGCGTCACGTTCACGCTGCCGCTCCTCAACGCGGCGCGGTCCGTCGTGTTCGTGGTGTCGGGCCGGGGCAAGCGCGAGGCGCTCGCCCGGGTCCTCTCCGGAGACCTCGCCCTTCCCGCCGCTTGCGTCGACCCGCCGGTTGGAGAGAGGCTCTTCTTCCTGGACCGCGCGGCCGCGGGGGAGGACTGACGATGCTGCTCGCCGGAGACGTCGGCGGAACGAACATGCGCCTCGCCCTCTTCGAAGTGGAGGACGGGCGCCTCGTCGAGAAACGCCGCACGCGCTTTCCGACGCGCGATTTCGCGACCCTTCACGACGCCTTCGACGGCTTCCTCGCGGGCGAGAAGCGGCTCGAAGCGGCGGCCTTCGGCGTCGCCGGCCCCGTACGGCACGGCCGCGCCGAGGGGACGAACGTCGCCTTCTCCATCGACGCCGAGGAGATCCGGGCCGACCTCGGAGTCCCCGCGGTCGTCCTCAACGACCTCGCCGCGAACGCCTGGGGCCTCGCCGAGCTCGGCCCTTCCGACTTCGAGGTCCTCAACCGGGGCGAGGAAGACCCCACGGGCAACGGCGCCCTCATCTCGGCCGGCACCGGCCTCGGCGAAGCGCTCCTCTTCCGTTCCGCGAGCGGCTTCATCCCGATGCCCTCCGAGGGGGGCACGCCTCCTTCGCGCCGCGCAACGACGAGGAGATCGAGCTCCTGAAGACCCTCCGCCTGCGCCACGGGCACGTCTCGTGGGAGCGCGTCGTCTCGGGGCCGGGCCTCGCGACGCTCTACCGGTTCGAGCGCAACCTGTCCGGCCTTCCCGAGCCCGAGTGGCTCACGAGCGCGATCGCCGCCTCCGGCGACCCCGCCCCCGTCGTCAGCCGCGCCGCGCTCGACGAGACCGACCCCGTCTGCCAGAGGACGATGCACCGCTTCGTCTCCCTCTACGGCGGCGAAGCGGGGAACCTCGCGCTGAAGACCCTCGCCACGGGCGGCGTCTACGTCGGCGGCGGCATCGCGCCGAAGATCCTCCCGCTCCTTCGGGACGGCTTTTTCACCGCCTTCACGGCCAAGGGGCGGTTCGGGCCGCTCCTGGCGCGCATTCCGATCCGCGTCGTCCTCAACGACTCCTGCGCCATCCTCGGCGCCGCGAGGGCCGCGGCACGCGCCGCGGCCGGCGCATCACAGGGATGAGGTGACACCGTGACCTCCACCGGAACCGTCGGGACCCGCCTCCACCGCCACCTCTTCGAGACCGAGCGGCGCTACCCGCAGGCGACCGGCGAGCTCTCCGCTCTCCTCTCCCAGCTCGCGCTCGCGGGCAAGCGGATCGCCCGCGTCCTCTCCCGCGCCGGCCTCGCGGAGGTCCTCGGGCCCTCGGGGCACACGAACGTCCAGGGCGAGGAGCAGCAGAAGCTCGACGCCCTCGCCAACGACATCTTCCTCGAGGCCTTCGCCTACGGGCAGCTCGTCCCGACCGTCGTCACCGAGGAGATGGACCTTCCCGCCCGCCTCCCCGAGAACGAGGCCGTCGCGGCCAGCGCGGGCAAGTACGTCGTCTTCGTCGACCCGCTCGACGGCTCCTCCAACCTCGACATCAACGGCGCCGTCGGGTCGATCTTCTCCGTGCGGCGCATCGGCGGCTCAGGCCCGATCCACTCCGAGGCCGAGCTCCTCGCGCGCATCTCGCAGGAGCAGGTCGTCGCGGGCTACTTCGTCTACGGCCCCGCCACGATGCTCGTCTACACCGCCGGGCCGAAGGCCGGCGTCCAGGGCTTCACCCTCGATCCGGGCATCGGCGAGTTCCTCCTCTCCCATCCCGACATCCGGATTCCCCGCCGCGGCACCTACTACGCCTGCAACGAGGGCTTCATCTCCACCTGGCCCGAGGGGCCGCGACGTTTCGTCGAGGCGCTGCGCACGCCCGATCCCGGGCGCGGCCGCCCGCGCTCCACGCGCTACTCGGGAGCCCTCGTCGTCGACGTCCACCGGATCCTCCTGCGCGGCGGCATCTTTCTCTACCCCGGCACCGACGGCTCGCCCGAGGGCAAGCTCCGGCTCATGTACGAAGCGGCGCCGCTGGCGGCCGTCGTCGAGGCGGCGGGCGGACTGGCGATCGACGGGCGCAAGCGGATCGTCTCCATCTTCCCCGAGGAGAACCACCAGCGGACCCCGCTCTACATCGGCAGCCGCGAGGACGTCGAGGAGCTGGAGAAGACGATCGCGTCCGCCCCCGCCGCCTGAAGGGCGGCGCGCTTCCCATTCCCCCGGGGCGCCCCTAGACTCCCCGCTCCCGGGGCGACCGGGAGACCTCAGGAGGACGAACATGCAGAAGTCCACGACGGCTCTCGTCTGCGCGCTCGCGCTGGCCGCCACCGCGGCGACCGCGCAGCAGAAGCAGGCCCCGAAAGCCGGAGCACCGAAGGCGAATGCCCAGGCCCCCGCCGTAGCGAAGGCCGAGGCCCCCGCCGCCGCGAAGAAGGAGTCGAAGATGGTGAAGACCGAAAGCGGGCTCGGTTACGAAGACGTCGTCGTCGGGACCGGTCCCTCCCCCGAGACGGGCCAGATCTGCGTCATGCACTACACGGGCTGGCTCTGGGTGAACGAGGCGAAGGGGACGAAGTTCGACAGCTCCGTCGACCGCGGCTCCCCGTTCGAGTTCCCCATCGGGCGCGGGCGGGTCATCAAGGGCTGGGACGAGGGCGTCTCCACGATGAAGGTGGGCGGCAAGCGCACGCTCCTCATCCCGCCCCAGCTCGGCTACGGCGACCGCGGAGCGGGCAACGTCATCCCGCCTGGTGCCACCCTCGTGTTCGACGTCGAGCTCCTGGGCGTCAAGTAGGGCCGGCGACTCTTCTCCAGAGGATCAGCGGCCCTCCCTCGGGGCGGGCCGCGATCGTCTCTCCCCCGGGCGAGGCGACGAGGAGCGAGAGCCCTGCCCCGAACGGCAGCGGCACCGCCTCGCGCCCTTCCCTCTCCAGGAGCAGCGCGTCGCGGATTCCGTACGTCCTCACCAGGACGCTCCCGCCCTCCGCGATCGCCGGGCGCGCGCCCGGCTCGAGGCGCACGTCGGGGCCGAAGGGGAGGGGCGTTCCCTCGGCCAGGCGCACCGAGAAGAGGAGCCCCGTGCCGGCGCGCGGCCCGGTCCTCTCCACGTCGTAGAAGAGGAGGCTCGCGCCGTCGGCGGTGAAGACCGGCCAGGCCCAGAACGCCGTGTCGGCCCGGGCCACGCGCCTCGGGCTGTGGCCGTCCCGCCGCGCCACCCACAGCTCGCTCGAGCTGCCGTCGCGGCGGACGAACGCCAGCTGGCTCTCGTCGGGCGAGAGGCAGGGCTCGAGGCCGTCCGCGACGAGCGTCCTCACGGGCGTCCCCGCCGGGAGCGGCACCTCCACGATGCCCTCCTCCGTCGTCCCGATCACCGCGCTACCGGAGCCACCCACGACGGGGCCGGCCAGCGTTCCGCCGAGGGCACGTCTCCGCAGACGCCCCGCGTCCGCGTCCAGGAGCTCGCCGCTTCCGAGGAGGGCGCGGCGGCCGCCCGGCAGGAGCGTCACCTCCATCGCCGGCTCGGCCGTCAGGGAGAGCGGCACGGCGGTCCAGGCGGCGGCGGAGGAGGGAGAGGGCCGGTTGTCGGGACGTGCCCTCCCCGCGGCGAACCCCGCGACGAACGCGACCAGGACGGCCGCCGCCGTCGCGAGCCAGAGGAGAGGGGGAACGCCCCGTGGACCCGGCGGCTCGGTGAGCCGCGGCAGCCCGGTCGACGAGGCGCGCGTGCTCCCGGCGAGCTCTGCCTGCAGCCTCTCGAGGTGCGGCAGCAGCTCGCGCGCCGAGGCGGGGCGCTTCGCGGCGTCCTTCTCGAGGCACCACGACACGATCCGCGCCAGGCGATCGGGCACGTTGGAGACGAAAGACTGGAGGGGCGAAGGGGTGTGGTTGAGGACGGCGTCGAAGGCGGCGTCGGTGCTGCTGCGCGCGAACGGCGACGACCCCGTCACCAGCTCGAACAGGAGGATGCCGAGGCCGAAGAGGTCGCTTCGGCCGTCGATCGCCCCGCCGAGCACCTGCTCGGGGCTCATGTACCCGAGCGTCCCCACGACGAACCCCGCGTGCGTCAGCGTCGGCGGGCCGTTCTTGGCCTCGTCCTTCGGCGACGGGGCGGCCGTCTGCGGGTAGATCCAGCGGACGAGGCCGAAGTCGGCGATCTTCGCGTTCCCCTGGGAGTCGACGAGGACGTTCTCGGGCTTCAGGTCCCGGTGGATCAGCCCTTTCTCGTGCGCGGCCACGAGCGCGCGGACGATCCCGACGGCCCAGCCGGAGATCGTGAGGAGATCGGGGCGAACGCCCCCCTTCAGGACGCGGCGGAGCGAGCCCCCGTCGACGTACTCCTCCACGAGGTAGCGCAGCCGCACCTCCCGCGGTCCGAAGGGGCCCTGGACGTTCACCGGGGCGTCCCCCACGTCGTGGATCGCCACGATGTTCGGGTGCGACAGCGCGGCCGCCGCGCGCGCCTCGCGCAGGAACCGCTCCACGGCGCGCGGGTCCTCCATCATCCCGACAGGCAGCACCTTCACCGCCACGTCGCGCATCAGGCGGGTGTCCCGGCCGAGATAGACCGATCCCATGCCCCCCGCTTCGATCGCGGAGAGGATCTCGTAGGGTCCGAGGCGTGATCCGGGCGGCAGGCTCATCGTTCTTCTTTCGGTCGGTGACGCTCCGGCCATCATGCTCAAGATCCGAGCGGGAGGCAACGCGGGCACCGTCTCGCTAGAATCGCCCGCGATGCTCCACCTCTCGCGGACGATCCACTTCAACGCCGCCCACCGTCTCTTCCGCCGCGACCGGTCCGAGGAGTGGAACCGCGAGACCTACGGCGCGGCGTCCAATCCCGCGGGCTACGGACACAACTACGCCCTCGAGATCTCCGTGGAAGGGGAGCCCGACCCCGAGCACGGCATGGTCGTCAACCTCACCGACCTCGACCGCCTCCTCAAGGAAGAGGTCGATCGCCCCCTCGACCACCGCAACCTCAACGAGGAGATCCCCGAGTTCCGCGACACCGTCCCCACGGCCGAGAACCTCGCCCACTGGATCTGGGACCGCGTCGACGCCCGCCTCCGCAAGGAAGCCTGGCCCTGCCGCCTCGCCGCCCTCACCCTCACCCTCACCCCCGGTTTCAAAGTCGAGCTCCGAGGGTAGGGGGAGGGGGTCAGGTCTACCTTCTACACTCTGCTCGCAGCAGAGTGTAGAAGGTAGACCTGACCCCCCCTCGGGAGGCCCCACCTAGAACGGGTGGATGGTGCGGACGCGGCCGCGCCAGGTCGCGTGTCCCGTCGCTCCGGCGGCTTTCGCGGCGGCGACGGCCTGCTCGCGGCCCCACGCCACTTCTGCCGGGGCGTGGCTGTCGGAGGAGAAGACGAGCGGCACGCCGGCGGCGACGAGCTTGGTCAGGAGCTTCGGGCCGGGGTACTCCTCGCCCACGGGCTTGCGCAGCCCCGCGCTCGAGACTTCCACCGCCACTCCCGCGGCGCGCGCCGCCTCCACCGCGGCGTCCTCGGCCGCCTCGCACTCCGGCGGGCGGTGGTGCCCGAACTTCTTCGCCAGGTCGAAGTGCGTCATCACGTCGAAGAGGCCCGACGCCGCCGCCTTCGCGACGAGCCTGTAATACGCGTTCCAGAGGTTCGCCGACCCCTCGCTCTCGTGCCGGGCGCCCGCGCCCGGCGCGTCGATCCACCCGCCGGCGACGAAGTGCACCGACCCGAGGACGACGTCCCAGTCGTACGGCGAAAGGAGCGCGCGCAGCTCCTCCTCGTGCCCCTCGGCGTAGTCCGCCTCGATCCCCAGCAGCACGTCGATCCGCCCCCGGAACTCCTCCCTCAACGCGAGGACTTCCTCGACGTAGCCGGGCAGCTCCGCCCGCGTCATCGCGAGCCCCGGGTCGGGGTCCTCGCCGGGGAGGAAGTAGAGCGGCACGTGGTCGGTGATCGCGATCTCGGTGAGTCCCCGCGAAAGCCCGTGGAGGACGTAATCTCGGGTCGCGCCGCCCGCGTGTCCGCAGCGTGCGGTGTGAACGTGGTAATCCGTTACGGCCATCGCGGCGGAGGGTAGCAGCCGTCCGGCAGCGAGGCGAAAAGAGGAGACAGGCATGGCGATCCGGATCAACCGCGTCTACACCCGGGGAGGGGACAAGGGCGAGACGAGCCTCGTCGGCGGCCAGCGCATCGCGAAGGACTCCATCCGGATCGAGAGCTACGGCACCGTGGACGAGCTCAACGCCATCCTGGGCGTCGTCCGCGTCACGAACCGCGACCTCCCCGGCGCCTCGCCCGAGGTGAAGGAGACGCTCGACGCCATCCTCTTCCGCCTCCAGAACGAGCTCTTCAACCTCGGCTCCGACCTCGCCACCCTCCCCGGCGACCGCCACCCGAAGCAGCCCGTCATCGAAGCGCACCACGTCGCGTTCCTCGAGGCGACGATCGACGACCTGAACTCCGGCCTCCCCGAGCTCACGTCGTTCGTCCTCCCCGGAGGAGGCCTCGTCGGAGCCCACCTCCACCAGGCCCGCACGGTCTGCCGCCGCGCCGAGCGCCTCGTCACCACGCTCGGCCGCCACGAGGCGATCGGCGACCAGTGCCTCGTCTACCTCAACCGCCTCTCCGACCTCCTCTTCGTCCTCTCCCGCTGGGCCGCCAAGGTCCGCTCCGAGCCCGAAGCCCTCTGGCGCCCCGAATAGGGCTGGGGGTCAGGTCTACCGTCTACACTATACTGTCGGCATGAGCCGACCCCTCCGCCTCGACCACGCCGGCGCCCTGTGGCACGTCACCTCACGCGGGAACGAGCGTCGGGAGGTCTTCCTCGACGACGCCGACCGGCGCGAATTCCTGCAGCTCCTCGGCCGCAGCGTCGAGCTCTTCGGCTGGAAGCTCCACGCCTGGGTCCTCATGGGCAATCACTACCACCTCCTCGTGGGAACGCCCGAGGCCACCCTCTCGCGCGGGATGCGCCAGCTCAACGGCGACTACGCCCAGCACTTCAACCGGCGTCACGGGCGCGACGGGCACGTGTTCCAGGGCCGCTTCAAGGCGATCCTCGTCCAGCGCGACGCCCACCTGCTCGAGGTGTCGCGTTACATCGTCCGCAATCCCGTCGGCGCCGGCCTCGTGGCTTCCGCGGGCGACTGGCCGTGGTCCAGCTTCCGGGCGACCGCGGGCCTGGAGAGCACACCCGAGTGGCTCGACACGTCGTTCCTGCTCGAGCAGTTCGGCTCCCGCCGCGCCACGGCCGCGGCGAAGTACCGGGAGTTCGTCCTCGACAAGGACGCCGCCTCCTACGATCCCTGGGGCCAGGTCCTCGGCCAGATCTACCTCGGCTCGGCGTCGTTCGCCGAGGCGGCCCGGGCGGGGGCGAAGGCGACCGACGAAGGCCGCGAGGTGCCCCGGAGGCAGCGCGAGCCCGTTACGCCGTCGGTCGAAGCGGTCATCGGCCTTTTCGAGCAGGCCTTCGGGCTGACCCTCGCCGAGCTGCGTCAGCGTCCGCGAATCCTCTCGCTGGAACGGGCGATCCTGGCGGGCGCACTCAGGAAGCACGCCCGCGCCACGCTCCCGGCCATCGGAGAGGCGCTCGGCGTCGAGGTGTCCCGCGCGTCGATCCTCGCCCGGCGCAACGCGCCCGAAGGGGCGAGCAAGGACGTGCGCAAGAAGGTCGCCGCGCTCGAGAAGCTCCTCTCGGAACGCTCCGCGTAGAGTGTAGAAGGTAGACCTGACCCCCTCCTCCTCGGGTTAGAGGCGTTCGAGGATGCGGGGGGGGAGGTAGGACTTCAGCTCGGCGTGGCCGGGGGCGAGGTGGGGGTGGAGCTCGAAGACGGCGAGAGCCGCCTTCTTCATCGGCACCTCCACGTCCTTGCGCCCCGAGACGAGGCGGCCGACGAGGCGCCCCATGTGAGGCTCGTGGCCCACCAGGAGCACCGACTTCCACTCCGCCGTCTCCACCTCCGAGAGAATGCTCATCGGGTCCGAGCCGGGGAGCAGCGCCTCCGTGACGATGGGCTCACCCTTGAAGCGGCACGCCGCGATCACCGGCTCGGCCGTCTGCCGGGCGCGCAGCAGCGGCGAGAGGAGAATCGCGTCGAACCCAGGCTCCATTCTCGCGATGGCGCGCGCCACGAGCTTCATCCGTTTCGTACCCGCGTCGGTGAGGGCGCGGTCCGCGTCGAGACCGCTCGGGGAAAGGGCTTCCGCCTCGGCGTGACGCAGGATGTAGAGGAGCATCCCGAAAAATCTACCACACGGCGATTTCGAAAAGAGGGTCGCGACGCCGCCTCGAGAAGAGCGCCGTTCTCCAACGGGAAGGAAGTCGGGGTTTACTCCTGAAGGCTCGCGAGCATCTTCGCGAAACGGTTCGCGTGCGACTTCTCGGCGCGCGCGAGCGTCTCGAACCAGTCGGCCACTTCGGTGAAGCCCTCCTCGCGGGCGGTCCTGGCGAAGGACGGGTACATCTGCGTGGCCTCGTACGTCTCGCCCTCCACCGCCGCCTCGAGGTTCAGCTCGGTCGTGCCGAACGGGAGACCCGTGGCCGGGTCGCCCGCGGCCTTGAGGAAGTCCATGTGGCCGTGCGCGTGCCCCGTCTCTCCTTCCGCCGTGTCGCGGAAGTTGCCGGCGATCTCGGGGTAGCCCTCGATGTCGGCCTTGTCGGCAAAGTAGAGGTAGCGACGGTTCGCCTGGCTCTCTTCGGCGAAGGCGCGCAGCAGGTTGGCGTGAGTCTTCGTTCCCTTGAGATCGGCCATCCGGAACCTCCTGTCTGAGCCCGCAGTAAACTCCCCTTTCGGGGTCAGGTCTACAGCGAGGAAACCATGCCGAACAAGAGCCACTACAAGGTCGTCATCATCGGGTCGGGGCCCGCGGGCCTCACCGCCGCCATCTACGCCTCCCGCGCCAACCTCGAGCCTCTCGTCCTCGAGGGCGTCCAGCCGGGCGGGCAGCTCACCACCACGACCGAGGTCGAGAACTACCCCGGCTTCGAGCACGGCATCCAGGGCACCGAGCTGATGGACGTCACCCGCAAGCAGGCCGTCCGCTTCGGCACCGAGGTCGCCACCGACACCGTCGTCGACGCCGACCTCGACAAGCGCCCCTTCACGCTCTCCCTCGAGAGCGGCGCGAAGGTCACGTGCGACGCCCTCATCATCGCCTCCGGCGCCACGGCCAAGTACCTCGGCCTCCCGAGCGAGCAGAAGCTCATGGGGCACGGCGTCTCCGCCTGCGCCACGTGCGACGGCTTCTTCTTCCGCGGCAAGGAGGTCGCCATCGTCGGCGGCGGCGACACCGCCATGGAAGAGGCGAACTTCCTCACCAAGTTCGCGACGAAGGTCTGGCTCGTCCACCGCCGCAACGAGTTCCGCGCCTCGAAGATCATGGCCCAGCGCACCCTCGACAACCCGAAGATCGAGGTCCTCTGGGACAGCACCATCACCGAGATCCTCGGCGAGCCCGAGACCGGCGTCGCCGGCATCCGCGTGAAGAACCTCAAGACCGGCGCCGAGCGCGAGATCCCGGTGAAGGGCTACTTCTCGGCCATCGGCCACGAGCCCAACACGAAGATCTTCCGCGGCAAGCTCGCGATGAACGACGTCGGCTACCTCGAGGTGAAGCACCCGACGACCTACACGTCGGTCGAAGGCGTCTTCGCCGCCGGCGACGTCGCCGACCACATCTACCGCCAGGCCGTCAGCGCCGCCGGCGAAGGCTGCAAGAGCGCCATCGACGTCGAGCGCTGGCTCGCGCACTGAGCCGGGGGCGCTGCCCCAAGATGGGGTCAGGTCTACCTTCTACACTCTACGCGGCCCGCGTAGAGTGTAGAAGGTAGACCTGACCCCCAGCTCCCTACTCGGCGCCGGCCATCTTCAGGAGATCGCTCTTCGAGAAGTCCGATCCCTGCGCCCAGCGGACGAGAGCGGCTTGCACGGGGTCCTTCGTCGCGGCGGCCCCGCGCAGGGCCTCCTCGGCGCGCTCGCGCTGGTCCCTCGTCCCGACGCTCCGGACGATCGCCATCTGGATGATCGCCTCGCCGCGAAATCGCAGGTCGGGCAGCGTGCGGATCGCCTCGGCGAGCTCCTCGACCTTGCGGTCGGTGATCCGAAAGCCTCCCTCGTCGAGGACCGAGAGCTTCGTGACGAGCTGCTGCGTGCGTAGCCTCTGCGGGGCGTGCTCTCCGAGGACGATCGCGGCCACGAGCGCCGTCGGCGCCTCCCCGCGGCGTGAGGCGATCTCGTAGATCCCCTGCGCGCCGCTCCGGATGCACGCGAGGCCGACGAGGTCCTGGATGACGGTCGTCCCTTCCTGGCGGAGCAGGCGCCCCCAGCGGATGGCCCTTCGGCAGTCGTCGAGGGCGCCAGGGGCATCGGGATCCGCCAGCGCGCGCGAGACCCACGACTTCGCCACGTTCAGCGACACGAGGAGGTTCGGGATCGGCGTCTCGAATCCCCGGATCGGAAGGATGTCGGGGTAGAAGCGCATCGTCGCCTGGTCGGCCCACGGCTCGGCCTCCCTGAGGAGCGGATCGTCCGGCGGGAGGACCTTCCCGAGGTCCCGGGCGCCGTCCACCCGGCGCTTCATCGCGGCCTCCGCCTCCGCGAATCGCGGCCCGTCGGGCCTCGTGAAGTCCTTCAGCCAGAGGGCCGCATTCGCGGGCCCGTCGCCGAGCGGCGCGAGGAGGTCGAGGTCGGTCCGGAACGCGACGGGCCAGCCGTCCATGCCGGCCGGCGAGCCCCAGTAGGGGACCTCGAGCAGTCCTGCGGGGAGGGCGGCCGGGGCGGGGACACGGGCTGCGGGGGCGGCCTCGGTGTGCCGCAGGAGGTTCAGCGCCGGGTGGCCCGGCGCGCCCCGGTCCTCGGCGCGGAGGAGCCGCACGCCGAGCGTGGCTGCGAGGGCGATCACGAGCGCGAGGGCACCGAGGACGTAGGTTCGGGAGCGGTTCACAGCGGACCTCCTTCGAGGGCAAAACCCGCGGCAGCGCGCGGGGAGTTCTCGGCAAGGCGGGAGAGCTGCGCGACCTCGGTCAGCTCGAGCTCGGCGCCTGCCGCGGTGACGACGGCACGGCCCTCCCGCGGGACGCGGGCGTGGGCGAACGTGAGGACGAGGACGGCGGTCAGCCAGGCGACGCGCAGGCTCCGGCTCGTGAAGAGAGCCGTCCAGCGGTCGGGCGCTGGGGAGGCGGCCATCGCCGCGCGCCCGGCCCGAAGCGCAGCCTCGCGCAGCCCGGGCGGCGGGGGAGGGGGCTCGAAGCCCCGGAACAGGTCGTCGCGATTCATCGAAATCCCTCCATCAGCCGCCGAAGACGCGCGAGCCCGAGACGGCAGCGGCTCGCCGCGGTGAACGTCGGCACGCCGGTGATGCGCCCGATCTCGCGGTAAGAGCACCCCTCGACGTGCCGCAGCGCAACGGCTTCGCGCTGGGCCTCGGGCAGCTCGGCAAGGAGCCGCGACATCCGCTCGGCCTCGACCCTTCGTCCGGGGTCGTGCACCGGGGCGGCCACGAGCGCGGCGCTCTCGATCGGCTCGGAACGTCGGCGCTCGCGGCGCCGCACACGATCCATGGCGGCGTTGTGCGTCACAGCCAGGAGCCACACGTGCGGCGTCGACACCCGCGAGAGCTCCACCCGCCGGGAAGCCAGCCGGACGAAGACCTCCTGCACCACGTCGCTCGCGTCTTCCGCGTTCCCGGTCCGCCAGAGCGCGAGCCCGTAGAGCCGACGGCTCGCCACCTCCCAGATCGTCTCGAGGGCCGCGGCATCGCCCCCGGCGAGAGCCTGGAAGGAGCCCCGCAGCGCCGCGGCCCACTCCACATCCCGACCAGGGCCCGCGGGAGCTTCGACGTCCATGACGAGTTCCATCGTACGTAAGACGTTCCCGCCCCAACGTCTTGTCACAAGCAGGAGGGGGTCAGGTCTACCGTCTACACTCTACGCGACCGCGTAGAGTGTAGACGGTAGACCTGACCCCCAGCCTCCCTCTCTACTTCGGCAGGGCCTTTCTCTCCCCCTGGTCCGTCAGCTCCAGCTTGCCGAAGCCTCCGCCGAGGAGCGAGCGCTGGTGGAAGGTGCAGACCTTGTAGTAGCAGCCGGCCCCGTCGCACGCCTCGGCGGCGGCGGCCATGTGGCGCGACTCCACCGGGCTGTCGCCCCCGGAGACCCGGTCGATCCACCAGTCCTTGTCGACGATGGCGAGGCGCTTGATCCCCTTCCAGCCCGCGTTTCCGAGGAGCTTCTTCATCTCCGCCTCGAGCGCGGCGTTCTTCATCTTCGCCTCGGGGAACGTGGCCGACGCCGCCACCGCCCCCTTCATCTGCTCGTGGAGCTTGGCGTAGGCGGCGTAGTCGCTTCCCTCCACCGTGAACGACCCGGTCGACTTCGATTCTCCGAAGTCGAAGTCGCGCAGCACCACAGTGTGCCGGCCGGGGGAGAGCTGCCCGAGGAAGAACGTGTAGGCCTCGGGGCCCACCTTCAGGTTCTTGTGACCCGCGCCCCAGGCGAGCCCGGGGTCCTTGTACGCCGTCATCTGCGCCGGGTCGGGCGCCACGTCCACGCGCAGCGCCTTCGACTTCATCAGGCCCGGGTTCTTGAACGTCAGGTACTGGTAGTGCACCGCCTGCCCGTCGATCTCGAGCCGGAGCATCACCTGGTCCTTGCCCGGGTAGACCTCGGCCAGCGGCTTCTCCCACTGCATGAGGGCGTAGATCCTCTCGCCCGCCTTGAACGTCGTCGTCAGGCTGGCGGGAGCGGCCGGGTCGATCGGTTTCGTCGAGAAGACGACCTTCCCGGCGCCGAAAGCCGGCAGGTCGAGGGCCAGCGACACGAGAGCGACACAGACCGCGCGAAAAGCACGAACCACGAGAGCCTCCTTCTGCCGCCTTGCAGCAATCTTATCCCCTCCTCGAATGGGGTCAGGTCTACCTTCTACACTCTACGCGGCCGCGTAGAGTGTAGAAGGTAGACCTGACCCCCAGCCCTCCTCGTGGGCTTTGACATTCCGGGCGGGCGGCGGTATGTTCATCGGCCCTTTTGACCCGAGGTCGGGGGAGGAATCGATGTACGCCGTTATCCGCACTGGTGGGAAGCAGGTCAGGGTCGCCAAGGGCGACGTCATCCAGATCGAGCGTTTCCCGAAAAAGACCTTCGTCAAGGGCGATGCGCTCGAGCTGCCCGAGGTCCTGGCCGTCGGCGATGGGGACACCCTTCGTCTCGGCTCTCCGCTCGTCGCTGGCGCCGCCGTTCACGGCGTCGTCGTGCGCGAGATGAGGGGCCCCAAGCTCATCGTCTACAAGAAGAAGAAGCGCAAGGGGTACCAGCGGTCCCACGGGCACCGCCAGAACCTCATCGAAGTCCGGATCGACTCGATCTCGGCCTGAGACACCCGAGGACGCTGCTATGGCTCACAAAAAAGGTCAGGGTTCCTCCCGCAACGGCCGCGACTCCAACGCCCAGCGCCTCGGCGTGAAGCGTTTCGCGGGCCAGTGGGTCACGGGTGGCTCGATCCTCGTCCGGCAGCGGGGCACCCCGCTCAAGCCGGGCGACAACGTCGGCCGCGCCAAGGACGACTCGCTCTTCGCGATGGTCGACGGCATCGTCGACTTCAAGGACAAGGGTCGCCTGGGCCGCTTCGTCAGCGTCAAGCCTGGCGCGCACCCGAGCACCGAGGCTCCTGCTGCCAGCTGATTCCGGCCGGGGCGCCTTCACGGCGCCCCGAACCGAAACCTCCGGCGCGGGTCTCTAGGAAATGTTTCTCGACGAGGCGTCGATCCAGGTCGTGGCCGGCGATGGCGGCAACGGCTGTGTCGCGTTCCGCCGCGAGAAGGGCGAGCCTCACGGCGGCCCGAACGGCGGCGACGGGGGAGACGGCGGCAGCGTCCGCTTCCACGCCGACGAGAACTTCAACACCCTCTACCCCTTCCGCTTCAAGAAGCGTTTCGCGGCCGGCCGCGGTCAGCACGGCATGGGCTCGAACTGCAAGGGCAAGAAGGGCTTCGACGTCGACATCACCGTCCCCGTCGGCACCGTCATCAAGGACGCCGACTCGGGCGAAGTCCTCGCCGACCTCGCCGAGCACGAGCAGTCCTTCGTCGTCGTCCAGGGCGGAAAGGGCGGGCGCGGCAACCAGCACTTCGCCACGCCGTCGCACCGCACGCCCCGCCGCGCCGACCCCGGCGGCGAGGGCGAACGGCGTGCCCTCGCCCTCGAGCTGAAGCTCCTCGCCGACGTCGCCCTCGTCGGCTTCCCGAACGCCGGCAAGTCCACCCTCATCGCCGCCATCTCGGCCGCGCGCCCGAAGATCGCCGACTACCCCTTCACGACGCTCGTCCCCAACCTCGGCGTCGTCTCGTGGGAGCGCTTCAAGACCTTCGTCGCCGCCGACGTCCCCGGCCTCATCGAGGGGGCCAGCGAAGGCCACGGCCTCGGCATCCGCTTCCTCAGGCACGTCGAGCGCTCGCGCCTCCTCTGCCACCTCGTCGACACCGCGGCCCTCGACCCCGAAGACCCCGACGCCGCCGCCGAGAAAGCCGTCTCCATCATCGAGGGCGAGCTCCAGGCCTTCGCCCCCGAGCTGGCCGCGCGCGAGCGCGTCCTCTGCGCCAACAAGATCGAGATCGCCTCCGAAGAGCAGATCGCCGCCATGAAGGCCGCCGCCGAGCGCCGCGGGCTGCGCTTCTTCGCCATCTCGGGCGCGGCCCACAAGGGCCTCGACGCCCTCGTCACCTGGCTCGGAAGCCGGCTCGAGGCGATGCACGCCAAACCCGTCCCCGTCCTGCCCGTCGAGTCGATCCTCCCGCCCGCCGAAGGGTAGAGCGGTAGACGCCCGATGCTGCACCGCACGCATCTCCTCGGCATCTACGGTGGCTCCTTCGACCCCATCCACCTCGGCCACCTTCTCCCCGTCGAGGAAGCCCGCGCCGCCACCGGCCTGGACGAGATCCTCTACGTCCCCGCCTTCGCACCGCCCCACAAGCCGCTGGGGCCGTCGGCCTCGGCGTTCCACCGCTTCGCCATGTGCGCCCTCGCCCTCGAGGCGTACCCGCACCTCGTCCTCTCCGACTTCGAGGCCTCGCGCGGCGGCACCACCTACACCGTCGAGACCCTCCGGCACGTCCGCGCCAACCACCCCGAGAGCGAGGTCCTCCTCGTCGTCGGGTCCGACTCGATGGCCGGCCTCGGCACCTGGCGCGAGTGGCGCGAGATCGTCGCCGACCACCGCATCGTCGTCGTCTACCGCGAGGGCGTCGACTACGCGTCCCTGCGCGAAACGCTCCCGCCCGAGCTCTCCGCCCGCCTCGCCCCGCTCGGGGCGCGCCCCCACGACGAAGTGGCCGAGAACCAGACCATCTTCTGGGCCGGGAACGCCCCGGTTACAATCTCGTCCACGTGGATAAGAAGCGCACTCCCGAGCGTCCAAAGCCTGAGCGAAAGTCTGCCCCCCGCGGTGGAGCGGTACGCAAGGCGTCACCGCCTGTACGTCGCCCCCTGACGGGCGGGAACGAAGACGGCGAAGCCGGCGACCGCGGCCAAGAAGGCCGCCCCCGCTCGCAAGGCCGCTGCCCCGAAGAAGCCCGCGTCCGGCCGGCGCCCCGCCGTTCCGCGCAGCCTCGGCATGGGCAAGCGCGCCCCCGTGGGCCCGCCTCCCGTCCCGCCCGCCGGCGCCGTCGACGAGATCATCGCCGACACGCTCACGAAGAGCCGTGGCAAGCGCGCTCCCGCGGCCACCGCCGCCGCCGAGAAGGCCCGGGCAGACCGCAACGCCGAGGCCGACCTGCGCGTGCAGCACCAGATGCAGCGCTCCGTCCAGGCGCTCCTCGACAAGAAGGCCGAGAAGCTCGTCGTCCTCAACCTGAAAACGCTCAACGCCTTCGCCGAGTACTTCGTCCTCGCCTCCGCCACCAACGAGCGGCAGTGCCAGGCGATGTCCGACGCGGTGGAGCTGGCGATGAAGGCCGAGGGGCGGCGCACCTACTCCCACGAGGGCTACAGCAAGGGCGCGTGGATCCTCCTCGACTACGGCGACGTCGTCTTCCACCTCTTCCACGAGGAGGCCCGGCGCTTCTACGGGCTCGAGCGCCTCTGGGGCGACGCCCCGGAAGAGACCCAGGCCTTCACGAAGACCACCTGAGGCTGCGGGGCCCAGAGGCGTGACGCTCTTCGCCACGCGCCACCGCGGCCTCGCCGCAGAGCTCGAGCGGCTCGAGCGGAGCCTCGACTCCGACGCCACCGTCCTCCTCCTCGGCGCCCCCGGCACCGGCAAGGACCGTCTCGCCCGCCTCCTCCATTCCCGCTCGGCGCGCGCGGCCGCGCCCTTCGTCCGCATCGACCTCGCCGCCCTCTCCGACGACCTCTTCGACAGCGAGCTCTTCGGGCACGAGCGCGGCGCCTTCACCGGAGCGGTGGCGGGCAAGCCGGGCCTCCTCGAAGGCGCGGACGGCGGCACCCTCTACCTCGACCGCATCGACGTCCTCACGCCGCGCGCCCAGGGAAAGATGCTGCGCGTCCTCGAAGAGCGCGTCTTCCGGCGCGTCGGCGGCACGCGCGAGAACCGCGTCGACGCCCGCTTCGTCGCCTCCGCCGCGCCCGACCTGCCGCGCCGCGTCCGCACGGGCGAGTTCCGCGAAGACCTCTACTACCGCCTCGCCGTCCTCACGGTGAAGCTCCCCGCCCTCGCCGAGCGCCGGGGCGACGTCCTTCCCGCCGCCCGCGCCCTCCTGCGCGAGGCGGGCGGCCCCTTCGCCTTCACCCCGGCGGCCGTCAAGGCCCTGCGCTCGCACCCCTTCCGGGGGAGCTTTCGCGAGCTGGAGAACGTCGTCCGGCGCGCCGTTCTCGAGGCGAGAGCCCGCGGCGCCGACGCCGTCGACGAGCCCCACCTCGGCCTCCTCTCGGCCTCCGACCCCGAGGCCATCCTCACCGCGGCCTCCCGCTCCGGCTGGACCCTGCGCCGCCTCACCGACGCCTACGTCGCCCTCGTCCTCGACGAAGCCGGCGGCAACGTCGCCGAAGCCGCCCGGCGCCTCGGAGTCGCCCGAAAGACCCTCTACGCCCGGAAATAGCCGGGGGTCAGGTCTACCTTCTACACTCTGCGGCGCCGCCGCAGAGTGTAGAAGGTAGACCTGACCCCCAAAGAGGAAACCCGCTCCGGCAACGCCCCACCGTGCTAGAGTCCCGCGACTCTGGACGGGCGCCCCGACAGTGATCGGGAACTCTGGAAGAGGGAGAAACCCATGGTGACGAAACCCTCGGCCGCGGGCAAGAAAGCCCCGGTGAAGACCTCCGCCAAGCCCCCTTGCGAAAGCCCCCTGTAAAGCCCCGCCAAGCCGCCTGTAAAGAACACCGTGAAGACGCCTGTGAAGACTTCTCCCAAGCCCCCCGTCAAGGCCCCCTCCAAACCCGTCGCCAAGGCCCCCGTGGCCCCGGCCGCGAAGCCGGTCGTCAAGCCCGTCGCCAAGGCCCCGGCGAAGCCTGCCGAGAGGTCCGGGAAGGACCCGTTCGAGAAGTACCGCGGTCGTCTCCTCGTGCGACAGGAAGAGCTCATCCGCGACATCTCGCGCAACCGCGAGGTCACCGACGAAACGGTGGACGAGCAGGCGCAGGACATGGTCGACCGCGCCACCTCCGCCTACACGCGCGAGTTCGCTTTCTCCCTCTCCGGAGGCCGACCGCAAGGCCCTCCTCCTCATCGAGCAGGCGCTCCTCAGGATCGACCAGGGCACCTACGGCGTCTGCGTCCACTGCCAGGGCGTCGTCCAGGACAAGCGGCTCGAGGCCGTTCCCTGGGCCCGGCACTGCCTCGAGTGCCAGGAGATGCAGGACAAGGGCCTGCTCTGATCCTGCAATAGCCCCCCATGCGCGGCGACCCGTTCGGCGCTCTCGCGCCGCTCCTCGCGGCCGCCGCGAGCGCCCCGCTCCCCCCGGTGCTCACCATCCTCGGCGACGACGAGTGGTTCGTCGCCGAAGCGGCGCGCCGCGTCTCGAAGGTCTTCTCCGGGGCCTTCCCCGACGGTGAGGTCACCGAGTACGACGGCACCGGCAACGGCGTGAAAGAGGCCGTCGCCGACGCGGCCACCATCGCCCTCTTCGCCACGAACCGCCTCGTCTCGCTCGACGTCACCGACCTCCTCCGGACGAAGAAGCTCACCGCCGACGAGATCGACGCCCTCCTCGACGAGGCCGAAGGCGCCGGCCTCGGCGCCGCGCCGGGCGCCCCCTCCGAGCCCCGCGTCCTCGACCGCCTCGCCCGCAAGGCCCGCGGCCTCGCGCGCGACGCCGGCGCCCTCGTCGAGGGCGACCCCGCCGAGACCGCGCGCAAGCTCACCGGCCGCGTCAAGCGCAGCGACCGCGCCCCCGAGCTCGCGCAGCTCCTCTCCCGTCCCGTCGACGACGGCGAGGCCGCCGAAACCGCCCTCGGCCGCCTCCTCGACTACGTCCTCCGCGCCCGGGCGGGCGACAACGTCCTCCTCCTGCGCGCCCTCTCGCCCGACCCCGACCACGCCGCCCTCGCCGAGCTGCGCCGCGGGCCCCTCGCGCGCCTCTACGCCCCCGACGACGCCGAACGCCGCGGGCGCCTCCACGCCCTCGGCCTCGAGCGGGTCCTCGAGCGGGGCAAGAGCGCCGAGCCCGACGTCTTCGAGACCCTCACCGAGCGGGGCCGCCTCACCGCGCGCGCCTTCCTCTCCGAGCTCGACCGCCTCGTCGACACCGCCGCCGGCCCCCGCGTCACCGCCGAGGCCGCGGCCCGCCTCGTCGCCGACGAGCGCAAGGAATACGGCTCCGACTTCGTCGAGGCCGTCGCGCGCAAGAAGTTCCTCGACGCCCTCCGCATCGCCGAACGCCTCTTCGCCGCCGACGACTTCACCGCCTTCCGCTCCTTCGGCAAAGACGCCCCCGCCGCCCCCGCGAAGAAGGGTCCGAAAGGGGAGGCCGCCTTCTTCCCGCTCCTCGGCCTCCTCGCGGGAGAGGTCCGCCGCATCCTCGCGCTCAAGGCGGCCCTCGCCGAGCCGGGCGCCGAGCCCCCCGCGCGCCGGGCCGACTACCGCGTCTTCGTCGACCGCGTCCTCCCGCGCCTCAAGACCCCCCGCCCCGGCGCCGCGCCCGTCCCCGTCGACGGCCACCCCTTCGTCCTCCACAAGGCCTACCTCGCCTCCTTCGACTGGACGGTCGACGAGCTCGCCGCCGCCCTCACCGGCCTCGCCGCCATCGACCGCGGCGTCAAGACCGGCCTCGGCTCCGGCCCCGACCTCCTCCAGTCCTGGCTCCTCGGAATGGCCGCCCCGACGGGGTCTTCCCCAAAGGGGTCTGGTCTACGCCCTACACTCTACGGCGCGCCGTAGAGTGTAGGGCGTAGACCAGACCCCATGCCGGTGGGTTGACTCTCCCGAGTCGAAAAGCCTATCCTCCCTCGGCTTCAAGCAGCCCGGTCGTGCTCGCCTTGCGGACCGTGCAGGCGGTCCGAAAAAAGAGACGGTGCTCGCCGGGACGAGGGTGGCCTCATGGACTTTGGTCCTGCCACCCAAGGGGCCGGAGGCTCGACATTTCGGCCACTTTCTATTTCTAACTCATTAACCTGTAACAACTTATGCCGCCAACAACGCCTCGGGTTCCCGCCCTCACGGGCCGTTTCCTCGTTCTTCTTTCCGACCGCTCCGTCCGCATGTCGGTCGCGGCCCTGAGGCGCGCCGCGGGCCCCCGTATCGCCACCACCCTCGACGTCCGCTCGGGCTTCCTTTCCCCCGAGCAGGCCGAGGGCGCCGACGCGGTCTACTTCGACCGCCTCGGCGTGGCGCTCGTCAACGTCGACCCCCGCGACGCCGCCCGCACGGCCCGCATCCGCTCCGCCGCCGCCGACAACGCCGCGCGCATCCTCGCGGTCGAGCCCGAGCGGTACGTCCACGCCTACGGGCCTCCCCCAGGGCGGCGGCCCGCCCCGCAGGCCGAGCCGCAAGGCCACCTGGGGCCTCCAGGCCACCGGCGCCGCCGCCTCCGCCTTCTCGGGCAAGGGCGTCAAGGTCGCCGTCCTCGACACCGGCTTCGACCTCAAGCACCCCGACTTTCCGTCGCGTTCCGTCACTGCCGTCAGCTTCGTCAAGGGCTACAAGGCGCAGGACGGCCACGGCCACGGCACCCACTGCATCGGCACCTCCTGCGGGCCGAGGTCGCCCTACCACCCGCCCCGCTACGGCGTCGCCTACGGGTCCGCGATCCTCGCGGGCAAGGTCCTCGACGACAACGGCGGCGGCGCCGACGGCGGCATCCTCGCCGGGCTGAACTGGGCCATCGCACAGGGCGCGCGCGTCGTCTCAATGTCGCTCGGGGCCGAAGTCACTGTCGACGACCCCTTCAGCGAGATCTTCGAAGCCGTCGGCCAGCGCGCGCCCTCGCCGCGGGCACCCTCATCGTCGCCGCCGCCAGCAACGAGCGACCGGCGCACCGGCTGGTACGCCCCCGTCGGCCACCCGGCCAACTGCCCTCCATCCTCGCCGTCGGCGCCCTCGACTCGAAGATGCAGCTCGGCTACTTCTCCAACCGCGGCCTCAGCCCCAACGGCGGCCAGGTCGATATCGCCGCCCCCGGCGTCGACGTCCTCTCCGCCTTCCCCATGCCCGAGCGCAGCGCCCGCCTCTCCGGCACCAGCATGGCCACGCCCCACGTCGCCGGCCTCGCCGCCCTCTGGGCCGAAGCGCACCCGACGGCCACCGCCACCGAGATCTGGACCCTCCTCACCCAGCACGCCCGCGGCTTCCCGCTCCTCGCAACCGACATCGGCGCGGGGCTGGCGATGGCGCCGTAGAAGTGTAGAACGAAGACCAGACCCCTTGCATTCCCGAATCGGACCATAATTCTGGTCTAAAATCAGACCATGACGACTCTCCCCCTCTCGGAAGCGAAAACGCACCTGGCCCGCCTCCTCTCCCGCGTCGAAGAAGTGGGCGAGCAGTTCGTCATTACGAGATCCGGCCGGCCCGCCGGGGTTCTCATGTCCGTCGACGAGTACGAGGGGCTCTCGAGACCCTCGAGATCCTAGCGGACGCCGACCTCGAAGAGCATCCGGCGGGGCTCGACGACCTCGGTGAAGGGCCGCACGGTCGGCCACGAAGAGGTCTGGGGTTGACCTGGGAGGTCGTCTATACGCTCACGGCGAAGGCGGCCATCCGGAAGCTCCGATCCGGGACCCCGGAACAGGGTGCGGGCCGCCGTCGACGGGCTCGCGAAGGACCCGCTGCAAGGGAAGTCCCCTCCGTTCACGCTGAAGGGCTGCGCTCCTGGCGCACCGGAGACTGGCGAATCATCTACAGGCCGAGGCGGAGAAGGTCGTAGTCGTCGTCGACGGTGGGGCACCGGCGCGACGTCTACGAGCGGGGTCCGCCGGCTGCTCCTGAGCCCCGCAGACTGTAGGACGATATACCAGACCCCAACGGAGCAAGACCTCGACTGGTATCTCGCCTCCCGAACTTCACCGTCGGGCCGGAAGTGAAGAACGAGTGTCGTCGACCGAGCTTTTTCCGCTCGCCAGGCGCGCCTCGATTCCGAGTTGGCCCGATGCCTCCCCCTCCTCGCGGGTCCGGGAGGGAGCGGAACGAGTAATCCTCTTCGGCTCCTCCACTTGAGCGAGGACGGTGCGGACTCGACCGTAAACCTGGTCGTCGTAAGAAGACAGGCTGCCGTTCTGAAAGAAGAGAGTCACCGAGATACGCCAGCTCCTGAAGCCGAGACTCTTAGGACGTGATCGTCTACACCCCGAGGAGATCAGGCGGCCCCTAGGTAGGGAGCGAACCTTCGTTCAGGACGGTTCTGGGCAGGGCGGCGGCCTCTGCATGAACGCCGCTGAGCGCTGGATGTCGTTCGCCCGCGAGGATCTTCACGCAGCCGAGATCC